>NZ_JBIMRA010000060.1:0-1816 GCF_043945515.1 Citrobacter freundii complex sp. 2024EL-00216
CGGAAAGTCCTCCCTGCGTCCGCTGATGGCCGGCAGCAGCCCGTCGTTGCCTGATGGATCCAACCCCTCCGCTGCTATAGTGCAGTCGGCTTCTGACGTTCAGTGCAGCCGTCTTCTGAAAACGACATGGGCGGAAGCACCCCCCGTCAGCCTGTTGGCAAGCCTGTTAGTTGGTGAAGTTGTCCACGCCTAATCAGACCCCCCCACCATGCCTAATCAGACCCCCCAAGGGTGCGTTTTCCATGCCTAATCAGACCCCCTGATCGTGCCTAATCAGACCCCCCCTAAACCGATAGGTTATGCCTTTAGTTTTTACCTTTATCTTTAACCGATAGTTGGAGGGCCGCTCGCTGTGGAAAACGCAGCGCCCACCAAAGACCGCTCCGCCTCTTAGGGGGCAAGCCCCCTGCCGGCTCCTGCGGGCCGCAAGCGGCCCTCCGCCCGCGCTTCGCGCTCCCACCCGGCATCCCCCAGGAGTTTCGCTTCGCTGCACCCCTCGCGCTACGCGCTCACCCGCATATCGAGGCCCCCAAAGGGGGCCGGATGGTGCCCCCGGTCGCGGCACCACCGCCCAGGCCAAGAACCGCCCGCATCCATACGCCACCGCCACAAGGTCTTCAAGAAAGGACAGGCCACCGCCCGTGGCCTCGACAAGCCGCCCTGGTTCGCCACCCTCTCCCATCCCCCCCGCCCCTTCCCGCTGGGAAGGGGAGCGAGTCGCCCTCTGTCGTCAGGGGTGCAGGCTGCGCGGCGCTTCGCTTGCTTCTCCTGCCCCCTGCCGGTGAGCGTTGGGGCGTTCCAAGGGCGTCAAGGGTTCGCTTCGCCCTCCGGGGTGGCCCGTGTCCTCGCCTTCGGCTGCGGGCCGCGCCAGCCACCCCTACGGCCCTTGACCCCCTTTCCACTTGAAGGGGTCGATAGAGAAAACGGGAAATAAAGCACGGTAAGACAGCGGCAGGCCATGCCATGCTTGGTCTTTCTGGAATGGTGTCCAGTTGAAGTATGCCCTAACCGGACGTCAGGACAGCCTACCCAGAAACGTCCGGATAGACTCCATCGCTTAATTTATTGACACAAGCTGCGCAAGGTCATAGATTTATTCCTGACACTTTTCTGTTTGGGGGCATCTTGCAAGGTCAACGTATCGGCTACGTCCGGGTCAGCAGCTTCGACCAAAACCCGGAGCGGCAACTGGAACAGGTCGAAGTCGGAAAGGTATTCACCGACAAGGCATCGGGCAAGGACACCCAGCGCCCGGAACTTGACTCGCTGCTGGCCTTCGTGCGCGAAGGAGATACGGTGGTGGTGCACAGCATGGATCGCTTGGCCCGCAACCTCGATGACCTGCGCCGCCTTGTGCAAAAGCTGACCAGGCGCGGTGTGCGCATCGAGTTCGTCAAAGAATGCCTGACCTTCACCGGTGAGGATTCGCCGATGGCGAACTTGATGTTGTCGGTCATGGGCGCGTTCGCCGAGTTCGAGCGAGCATTGATCCGCGAGCGACAGAGGGAAGGCATCGCGCTCGCCAAACAGCGCGGAGCATACAGGGGCCGCAAGAAAGCGCTTTCGCCCGAACGCGCCGCTGAACTTCTGCAACGCGTCAAGGCCGGCGAGCAAAAGGCAAAGCTGGCCCGTGAATTTGGCATCAGCCGCGAAACGTTGTACCAGTACCTGCGCGAAATTGGAGCTTAACGTGCTTTATTTAATGAGATGGTCACTCCCTCCTTCCCGGTACTATGCTGAGGACAGGCTTTCATTCGGAGAACTATCATGGAAAACATTGCGCTCATTGGTATCGATCTGGGTAAAAACTCTTTCC
>NZ_JBIMRA010000061.1:0-1565 GCF_043945515.1 Citrobacter freundii complex sp. 2024EL-00216
CTATGGCCCTGGTACGAGCGCTGAACAAAATGACGAAAGCAGGTATGCCTGAAAGCGTGCGTATTGCCTGAAAACACAACCCGCTACGGGGGAGACTTACCCGAAATCTGATTTATTCAACAAAGCCTATGCATCCTTTAAAGTGTGGGATTTCGTGTGCATAGCTACGTAACTGGTGAATGTTATTGGGCATTCGGGAATATTGCTGTCTTTAGGTCGATAGCAAGCATCTCTGCTCGCTGATTCAAAGCATCTAACATGAAATCTTTTTTATCTTTTACGGTAACTAGTGAATAGTACGGCTCACTATTCGTACAGGTTAAGCGTGATATTGTAAAGTCATCATGATGAGGTATTAATGCACGATAGTTTCCTTCAGAGATAAACATAAATCGAGCTTTAGGATGTTCGTTAAGCCACATATATTTATTCTTACAAAAGAAAGTGTCTCGTGTGTCATATTCCATGGCTAATCCGTAACCGAATTTGATGATGGAGAATGTCTGAACACTAAATGCAATATATGAAATGTAACCAATAAAAAATAATGGAGCAAAAACAGACATTGAATAGTTAATATCACAACAGGGTGTTGCCTTTACCTTTTTCACCTGTGGAATAATAAGGGTTAAATAAGGGGTGCACATAAAATAAATAGCATAGTAGAAGATAAATATAAAAAGCAAGGCCGTGACTGCTGTCATGAGTTTGTTAAATTTGGTGTCAAAAGGAATATCAAATGAGTTAGAGACTAGCGAGCGAGCAAGATAATATGAAATTAAAGTTACTATTACCCATGAATATTTAACCCCTAGTTTTACTTTTGCAATTATGTTGTTTTCTTTATTATCAAAAGATTTTAAGTGGGATAAAATTGTATATGCAATTAGTAAGGTGGTCATGAAAATTAATGCATTTGGAATGATGAGACTGATATGATCAATAATCTTAAAGGAAATACATGTCAATAAGAATAATAACGACGAAAACAATGCCGCACTTTGCGTTTTTCTATGACTTTTTCGAAGGCGAGTGGCCAGCTGATTGGTCAATTTTTTGTTCCAATAATAATGTATAACTAGCCCGCTTAGGATAATCATCCCCAGCCAAATAACAATTGGGTATACAAGGCCTCTCTGAGGCATGATGACGAGTATTGCCATATAGAAGAATAAAAAATGGGTGATGCCAAGGTTTAATGATTTCCATATTTTTTTCATTGATGTTCTTTTTTATAATAGTGATTCCATTAAAAATATTAGGTTTTTATAACAGATACCAACAACAATAGGAAGATAATTTTGTGATCGTATAAACGAGAAAAGATAATTGCACCGAATCTTCTAGGTGAATCAAAGAGTTTTATCGAGTATGTTCCTCTATTCCGCGATGTCTACTTCTGGAACTTAGCAGACTGCTTTAGGCTGACAGTCCGCTCTGAGCGAAGAGCGGACATTGCTAACAGCATCCTATGTGAATCATTACGATCAAATCAATGACTAGATAAGCACAAACCTGAAAAGAGGCCTACTGACGAAGTAGGCCTGAGTTCCTTATATATTTCA
>NZ_JBIMRA010000062.1:0-1548 GCF_043945515.1 Citrobacter freundii complex sp. 2024EL-00216
AACGCCTAGAACTCGAAATCTAACGTCCGTTCGGGCATCGAGGTCCATGTCGGGGTGGGACGGGCCCGTGGCTTCAAGATCACTTGCAGTCCGACCGCGATGTCTTGGTTGCGCGAGAGGTTGTCGACAGGCCATGCTGAGTGTGCGATGGTTGATCGCTTCCTCGCCGCTCTCCACGGCGACGATGGCCGCCGCCATCAGCAAGTGCGCCAGTTCCCCTATGGTGCCCTCGCTGCGTGTGAGCAGGTAGCGAGCCATGTCCAGCGTGGCAATTGGGGAAGGCCGGCGCAGCGGGAGCGAAGCGGCGAAGCTGGCCAGCAGTGAGCAGCAATCGTCGTTGGCCTCCCATACCGGCAGCATCATCGGCTCGAAGCGATTTTCCAACTGGTCATCGGAGCGGATGGCTAGGTAGGCGTCGCGCGTGCCTACCCCAACCAACGGGATGCGCAGTTCGTTGCCGAGGAAGCGCAGCAGGTTGAGGAATTCCCGGCGGTTGACGCTGTTGCCGGCCAGCACGTTGTGCAGCTCGTCGATCACCAGCATGCGCACGCCGACCTTGCGCAGCAGTGCCAGAGCCAGTTGCTCCATTTCCGGCAACCGTGGGCGTGGGCGCAGCGGCGCGCCCATCGCGGCGAGCAGCGCGACGTAGAAGCGGATCACGGACGGCTCGGACGGCATCTGCACGACCAACACCGGGATGTGCTCCTGGTCGGCGTCGGAGCTGGCCGGGTGGGTGCGGCGGAACTTCTCGACGATCATCGACTTGCCATTGTTGGTCGGGCCAACCAGCAGCAGGTTGGGCATGCGTTGCTTGTTTGGCCACGCATAAAGGGCTTCCAGCCGGTTCAGCGCCTCGACTGCGCGCGGATAGCCGATCCAGCGGTCGGCGCGAAGGCGCTGGATGCGCTCGTCCGCCGGAAGACGGGCCAAGCCCTGGGCCGCCGGCAGCAGGTGGGACAGGTCGATGATGGGATATTCGTCCACGGCTACCACTCCTCAATCTGGTCGAACGGTTTGGCGGGTGGCAAGTTGTCTGCCTGCGGGTCGGCAATATCCGTATCCGGCGGAACGGGCTTGTCCGGCCGAGCTGATGTCTTGAGGTGCTGGCGGCGATCCGCGTCACGCCGCGCCTTGCGTGTGGCCTTCTGCGCGCTGGTCACAATCTCACGCATCTGGCCGATCATGCGGAACAGCGCCGACTCATCCACCTGTTCGCGCCCTTGCTGCCGCAGTTTCGCCAGCGCCTGCCGTTGTTCCCAGAGGGTGACAGCCGGATGCGACAAGGTACGGTAGGGAATTTCCAGGTAATGCTGTCCCTCCGGTTCCAGGACCCAGATACGGCTGATGTCGCGCGGATCGCGCCGGATCAGAAAGGACGGCCAGCGTTCACGCCGCGCAATCCACGGCTTGAGCGCATCGGCGGGCACTGTTGCAAAGTTAGCGATGAGGCAGCCTTTTGTCTTATTCAAAGGCCTTACATTTCAAAAACTCTGCTTACCAGGCGCATTTCGCCCAGGGGATCACCATAATAAAATGCTGAGGCCTGGC
>NZ_JBIMRA010000063.1:0-1470 GCF_043945515.1 Citrobacter freundii complex sp. 2024EL-00216
TTCACGACGGACGTTAGCACCCGCCGTGTGTCTCCCGTGATAACATTCTTCGGTATTCGCAGTTTGCATCGGGTTGGTAAGTCGGGATGACCCCCTAGCCGAAACAGTGCTCTACCCCCGAAGATGAATTCACGAGGCGCTACCTAAATAGCTTTCGGGGAGAACCAGCTATCTCCCGGTTTGATTGGCCTTTCACCCCCAGCCACAAGTCATCCGCTAATTTTTCAACATTAGTCGGTTCGGTCCTCCAGTTAGTGTTACCCAACCTTCAACCTGCCCATGGCTAGATCACCGGGTTTCGGGTCTATACCCTGCAACTTAACGCCCAGTTAAGACTCGGTTTCCCTTCGGCTCCCCTATTCGGTTAACCTTGCTACAGAATATAAGTCGCTGACCCATTATACAAAAGGTACGCAGTCACACCCCGAAGGGTGCTCCCACTGCTTGTACGTACACGGTTTCAGGTTCTTTTTCACTCCCCTCGCCGGGGTTCTTTTCGCCTTTCCCTCACGGTACTGGTTCACTATCGGTCAGTCAGGAGTATTTAGCCTTGGAGGATGGTCCCCCCATATTCAGACAGGATACCACGTGTCCCGCCCTACTCTTCGAGTTCACAACACATGCACTTTTGTGTACGGGACTTTCACCCTGTATCGTGCGACTTTCCAGACGCTTCCACTAACACACATGCTGATTCAGACTCTGGGCTGCTCCCCGTTCGCTCGCCGCTACTGGGGGAATCTCGGTTGATTTCTTTTCCTCGGGGTACTTAGATGTTTCAGTTCCCCCGGTTCGCTTCATTACGCTATGTATTCACGTAATGATAGTGTGACGAATCACACTGGGTTTCCCCATTCGGAAATCGCCGGTTATAACGGTTCATATCACCTTACCGACGCTTATCGCAGATTAGCACGTCCTTCATCGCCTCTGACTGCCAGGGCATCCACCGTGTACGCTTAGTCGCTTAACCTCACAACCCGAAGATGTTTCTTTCGATTCATCATCGACTTGCAAAAATTTGAGAGACTCGAACACACCGCTTTTCATTTCTTATTACGGAGAAATGAAACAGTGTGTCGTTTCAATTTTCAGCTTGATCCAGATTTTTAAAGAGCAAATATCTCAAACGTGACTCGAAAGTCAGTTTTGAGATACTTCGGTCGGCGACTTTCACTCACACATACCAGCAAGTGGCGTCCCCTAGGGGATTCGAACCCCTGTTACCGCCGTGAAAGGGCGGTGTCCTGGGCCTCTAGACGAAGGGGACACTGAAGTCTCAATCGCAAGACGCCTTGCTATTTACTTTTCATCAGACAATCTGTGTGAGCACTACAAAGGCAGGTTCTTTAAGGTAAGGAGGTGATCCAACCGCAGGTTCCCCTACGGTTACCTTGTTACGACTTCACCCCAGTCATGAATCACAAAGTGGTAAGCGCCCTCCCGAAGGTTAAGCTACCTACTTCTTTT
>NZ_JBIMRA010000064.1:0-1386 GCF_043945515.1 Citrobacter freundii complex sp. 2024EL-00216
CATGGAGCTGAAATCAGTCGAAGATACCAGCTGGCTGCAACTGTTTATTAAAAACACAGCACTGTGCAAACACGAAAGTGGACGTATACGGTGTGACGCCTGCCCGGTGCCGGAAGGTTAATTGATGGGGTTATCCGTAAGGAGAAGCTCTTGATCGAAGCCCCGGTAAACGGCGGCCGTAACTATAACGGTCCTAAGGTAGCGAAATTCCTTGTCGGGTAAGTTCCGACCTGCACGAATGGCGTAATGATGGCCAGGCTGTCTCCACCCGAGACTCAGTGAAATTGAACTCGCTGTGAAGATGCAGTGTACCCGCGGCAAGACGGAAAGACCCCGTGAACCTTTACTATAGCTTGACACTGAACACTGGTCCTTGATGTGTAGGATAGGTGGGAGGCTTTGAAGTGTGGACGCCAGTCTGCATGGAGCCATCCTTGAAATACCACCCTTTAATGGCTGGTGTTCTAACGTAGACCCGTTACCCGGGTTGCGGACAGTGTCTGGTGGGTAGTTTGACTGGGGCGGTCTCCTCCTAAAGAGTAACGGAGGAGCACGAAGGTTAGCTAATCCTGGTCGGACATCAGGAGGTTAGTGCAAAGGCATAAGCTAGCTTGACTGCGAGAGTGACGGCTCGAGCAGGTGCGAAAGCAGGTCTTAGTGATCCGGTGGTTCTGAATGGAAGGGCCATCGCTCAACGGATAAAAGGTACTCCGGGGATAACAGGCTGATACCGCCCAAGAGTTCATATCGACGGCGGTGTTTGGCACCTCGATGTCGGCTCATCACATCCTGGGGCTGAAGTAGGTCCCAAGGGTATGGCTGTTCGCCATTTAAAGTGGTACGCGAGCTGGGTTTAGAACGTCGTGAGACAGTTCGGTCCCTATCTGCCGTGGGCGCTGGAGAATTGAGGGGGGCTGCTCCTAGTACGAGAGGACCGGAGTGGACGCATCACTGGTGTTCGGGTTGTCATGCCAATGGCATTGCCCGGTAGCTAAATGCGGAAGAGATAAGTGCTGAAAGCATCTAAGCACGAAACTTGCCCCGAGATGAGTTCTCCCTGACTCCTTGAGAGTCCTGAAGGAACGTTAAAGACGATGACGTTGATAGGTCGGGTGTGTAAGTGTAGCGATACATTGAGCTAACCGATACTAATGAACCGTGAGGCTTAACCTTACAACGCCGAAGATGTTTTGGCGAAAGACAGACACAAGATTCAGTTTGATTACAGATTAGATTGACATGCAAAAGCGTGTTGATAAACAGAATTTGCCTGGCGGCTGTAGCGCGGTGGTCCCACCTGACCCCATGCCGAACTCAGAAGTGAAACGCCGTAGCGCCGATGGTAGTGTGGGGTCTCCCCATGCGAGAGTAGGGAACTGCCAGGCA
>NZ_JBIMRA010000065.1:0-1364 GCF_043945515.1 Citrobacter freundii complex sp. 2024EL-00216
CGTGCTTTATTTAATGAGATGGTCACTCCCTCCTTCCCGGTACTATGCTGAGGACAGGCTTTCATTCGGAGAACTATCATGGAAAACATTGCGCTCATTGGTATCGATCTGGGTAAAAACTCTTTCCATATTCATTGCCAGGATCGTCGCGGGAAGGCTGTTTACCGTAAAAAATTTACCCGGCCAAAGTTGATCGAATTTTTGGCGACATGCCCCGCTACAACCATCGCAATGGAAGCCTGTGGCGGTTCTCACTTTATGGCACGCAAGTTGGAAGAGTTGGGGCATTCCCCAAAGCTGATATCACCACAATTTGTCCGCCCGTTCGTTAAAAGCAATAAAAACGACTTTGTCGACGCCGAAGCTATTTGTGAAGCTGCATCGCGTCCGTCTATGCGTTTTGTGCAGCCCAGAACGGAATCTCAGCAGGCAATGCGGGCTCTGCATCGTGTCCGTGAATCCCTGGTTCAGGATAAGGTAAAAACAACCAATCAAATGCATGCTTTTCTGCTGGAATTTGGCATTAGCGTTCCCCGAGGAGCTGCCGTTATTAGCCGACTGAGTACCATTCTTGAGGATAATAGTTTGCCTCTTTACCTCAGCCAGTTATTGCTGAAATTACAACAGCATTATCACTATCTTGTTGAGCAGATTAAAGATTTGGAATCCCAGTTGAAACGAAAGTTGGACGAAGATGAGGTTGGACAGCGCTTGCTGAGCATTCCCTGCGTCGGAACACTGACAGCGAGTACTATTTCAACTGAGATTGGCGACGGGAAGCAGTACGCCAGCAGCCGTGACTTTGCGGCGGCAACAGGGCTTGTACCTCGGCAGTACAGCACGGGAGGTAGGACGACATTGCTGGGAATTAGTAAGCGAGGTAATAAAAAGATCCGAACTTTGTTGGTTCAATGTGCCAGGGTATTCATACAAAAACTGGAACACCAGTCTGGCAAATTGGCCGATTGGGTCAGGGATTTACTGTGCCGGAAAAGCAACTTTGTCGTCACTTGTGCTCTGGCAAACAAGCTGGCCAGAATAGCCTGGGCCCTAACGGCACGACAGCAAACTTATGTAGCATAACGGCAGAAATACACCGGTTTAAAGAATTACTGATCTGGTTTTGCGAATACTGATATTGATGATACTAACGGCCCACCGGCCTGTTGAGGAACCTGTAAAACGGAAAGGCTCATTGAAGCCGTATATTTTCTGGAGGTTCATCAGGCGCGGAACTCATCAAGGCGCGGGAATAAAATCCCATTCAGACGCCGGATAGATTCAAGCAAGCCAACTTGTCGTCAAAATCGGTGTTGCAAAAACGGGAGTGACCATAGATTCCGTTTTCTGAGACGACCCCTTAT
>NZ_JBIMRA010000066.1:0-1330 GCF_043945515.1 Citrobacter freundii complex sp. 2024EL-00216
TGTTTTTTTGTACAGTCTATGCCTCGGGCATCCAAGCAGCAAGCGCGTTACGCCGTGGGTCGATGTTTGATGTTATGGAGCAGCAACGATGTTACGCAGCAGGGCAGTCGCCCTAAAACAAAGTTAGGTGGCTCAATGAGCATCATTGCAACCGTCAAGATCGGCCCTGACGAAATTTCAGCCATGAGGGCTGTGCTCGATCTCTTCGGCAAAGAGTTTGAGGACATTCCAACCTACTCTGATCGCCAGCCGACCAATGAGTATCTTGCCAATCTTCTGCACAGCGAGACGTTCATCGCGCTCGCTGCTTTTGACCGCGGAACAGCAATAGGTGGGCTCGCCGCCTACGTTCTACCCAAGTTCGAGCAAGCGCGAAGCGAGATCTACATTTATGACTTGGCAGTCGCTTCCAGCCATCGAAGGCTAGGAGTCGCAACTGCCCTGATTAGCCACCTGAAGCGTGTGGCGGTTGAACTTGGCGCGTATGTAATCTATGTGCAAGCAGACTACGGTGACGATCCGGCAGTCGCTCTCTACACAAAGCTTGGAGTTCGGGAAGACGTCATGCACTTCGACATTGATCCAAGAACCGCCACCTAACAATTCGTTCAAGCCGAGATCGCTTCGCGGCCGCGGAGTTGCTCGGTAAATTGTCACAACGCCGCGGCCGCAAAGCGCTCCGGCTTAACTCAGGCGTTAGATGCCAGATTTGGCGTTGCGTATGCTCACAGAAAATCGATAGCCGCAAGACTGTTTTTGGCAACTCATAGCCACTACAATTTCTCCTTCATACCGTAGAGGAGATTGCGCGTGAAGAACTGGATATTTCTGGCTGTTTCAATCTTTGGCGAGGTCATCGCAACTTCCGCACTGAAGTCTAGCCATGGATTCACTAGGTTAGTTCCTTCCGTTGTAGTTGTGGCTGGCTACGGGCTTGCGTTCTATTTCTTGTCTCTCGCGCTCAAGTCCATTCCGGTCGGTATTGCTTACGCTGTATGGGCTGGGCTTGGCATCGTGCTTGTGGCAGCTATTGCTTGGATTTTCCATGGCCAAAAACTAGACTTCTGGGCGTTCATTGGCATGGGACTTATCGTCAGTGGCGTCGCCGTTCTAAACCTGCTATCCAAGGTCAGCGCACATTGACCGGGTTGGCATCTAACAATTCATTCAAGCCGACGCCGCTTCGCGGCGCGGCTTAATTCAGGCGTTAGATGCACTAAGCACATAATTGCTCACAGCCAAACTATCAGGTCAAGTCTGCTTTTATTATTTTTAAGCGTGCATAATAAGCCCTACACAAATTGGGAGATATATCATGAAAGGCTGGCTT
>NZ_JBIMRA010000067.1:0-1157 GCF_043945515.1 Citrobacter freundii complex sp. 2024EL-00216
CAGGCCTCAGCATTTTATTATGGTGATCCCCTGGGCGAAATGCGCCTGGTAAGCAGAGTTTTTGAAATGTAAGGCCTTTGAATAAGACAAAAGGCTGCCTCATCGCTAACTTTGCAACAGTGCCAAAAAAACAGCATGTTACCTGACGAGATCTTAATGCGACAGAACCGCGGCGAGAACGCCAGAAACAGGGGATCGCCAAAGCAAAAGCGGAGGGAAAATACCAGGGAAGAAAGGTTAACCAACATCGCTATGATGCCATTAACCGGCTGCTGGCCAGCGGCAGTTCCTGGAGCCAGGTTCAGAAGACCATCAATTGCAGTCGTGGCACCATTAGCCGGGCGATTAAACAGTGTCCCCCAGTTACAGCCCTCCCCTCTCTTTCCGGGCAGTCTGAGAGTGCTACCGCATTTTCCGTGACAACCACACTGTGGGTGCCGGTGCAGAACGGCAGCAAATTTACCCGTGGGAAGAAAAAGGTCAGAGAAGATATTGCCTGGCTGGTTGAGTGCGACTATGACGGAAAGGTGTTGGACATTAATGAGTACAGCCTGATTTTTACGTATAGAGATGAGGCCGATTTGAAAGAGCAGATTGACGAACTTTTTGACGAGATTTACCGCACTGCTGAGATACGTAACTGCGTGATCGATGACATGACGCTAACCAATGATGCGACTAATCGAAGCTGGAAGGAATACGATGGAGGTTGGCAATAAGTCACTAGTAGCAGTTAGAACCAACATCCCCCGCAAGATCTAACCCTAAAAACACTCATATACTCATTTACACACAAAAACACATTTACTCATTTGTGTTTTTGTGTATAATAAAACTCAAATGAGTAAACACATAAATGAGGTTTAGACATGAAAATTATCGCGTTCCTCAACCCTAAAGGTGGCTCCGGTAAAACGACGGCAACAATCAACGTCAGTAGCTGCCTTGCCAGTTCGGGTAAGAAAATTGCAGTTGTAGGGGTCGGTTCCGGCTGAGGGCGAAATGACACCCTAAGCTTTCGGTTCCTTGGGCCAAAGATATTCGCCAGTCAGTAGAATGTGCGCCCAGCCCAATGGGGATATGTGGGGAAGAAATTCAGGGGGAACATCCAACCCTTCGTTCCGCCGCTCCGTGACGGCATGACCAAGATGGACGGT
>NZ_JBIMRA010000068.1:0-1115 GCF_043945515.1 Citrobacter freundii complex sp. 2024EL-00216
CCTACACCTCCCTTACCGGTGAAAAACAGGTAAGACGGGATATTCTCTAAGAATTTCATATGTCCTCCTGACATACTCAACAACAGGAAGTTTTACCACCACAGCAACTGGTGGAAGCTAAACCCACCTTTTCCAGCGGTATACCAAACCAGCGAGCCAGTTCAGCGCGTTTTGGGTATCGCCCGGCCATCACCGTTTCACCATCAAGCAACAGCAGCGGAAGCCCTTCAGCTCCAGAAGCCTCAAGGAATGCTTTCGCTTTTTCGTTCTCAACGAAGCTCATAGGCTGCTGCGCCAGGTTATAACGTTCGATCTGAACCCCACGCCCTTTCAGCCATTGCACATCAGCAGAAAAATTGACCAAAACCTGATCGACATCTGAACCACAAACGCCGGTACTGCAGCACATCGCCGGATCAAACACCGTTAACATTTTCATCTTTAACACCTCATATTCGTAAAAACATATATGTACAGGCAAAATTTTTAGATACAAACAGCCTTACCGCTGCCAGAGCAGTTGGCCGATGCCAGCTTACGGGCGATGGCCTGTACGTCGTCCTGTTGACTTAACCAGGCCTGCTCAATCACCAGGGCAGCCCAGGAAGGAATATGCGGGGATAAGCGATAATGAACCCATTTCCCCTGCTTGCGATCCAGCAACAGGCCACTTTCCCGAAGCATCGCCAGATGGCGGGAGGTCTTGGGTTGTGATTGTTCCAGCGCTGTGCAGAGATCGCATACGCACAGCTCCCCCATCTCCCTGAGCAGTAGCACGATACCCAGGCGGGTTTCATCAGATAGTATTTTGAAAAGTTGTAGGGATGCAATTTCTGGCATTATGTACTCCTGCTATGAATGGGTATTGTCTCTCCACCAAAACAAGAAGTCAAAATCATATGTGTTTTCTCGCATGTGAGTGCAGGTGTCACTATGCGGTTGAAAAACGACCTGATGTGCGATCGTTACGTTAGTTGGGTAGGTAAAAAAGTCATTTGAGGCTAAAACATTGCTTAGTGCGGGCTTTCAGTTCATAGAGAAGAATGAATAATATCAATTATAACAATTGGTTATTTCCTTAGCGTACGTTTTCGTTCCATTGGCCCTCAGACCCC
>NZ_JBIMRA010000069.1:0-1101 GCF_043945515.1 Citrobacter freundii complex sp. 2024EL-00216
ACTGGGTTCGTGCCTTCATCCGTTTCCACGGTGTGCGTCACCCGGCAACCTTGGGCAGCAGCGAAGTCGAGGCATTTCTGTCCTGGCTGGCGAACGAGCGCAAGGTTTCGGTCTCCACGCATCGTCAGGCATTGGCGGCCTTGCTGTTCTTCTACGGCAAGGTGCTGTGCACGGATCTGCCCTGGCTTCAGGAGATCGGAAGACCTCGGCCGTCGCGGCGCTTGCCGGTGGTGCTGACCCCGGATGAAGTGGTTCGCATCCTCGGTTTTCTGGAAGGCGAGCATCGTTTGTTCGCCCAGCTTCTGTATGGAACGGGCATGCGGATCAGTGAGGGTTTGCAACTGCGGGTCAAGGATCTGGATTTCGATCACGGCACGATCATCGTGCGGGAGGGCAAGGGCTCCAAGGATCGGGCCTTGATGTTACCCGAGAGCTTGGCACCCAGCCTGCGCGAGCAGCTGTCGCGTGCACGGGCATGGTGGCTGAAGGACCAGGCCGAGGGCCGCAGCGGCGTTGCGCTTCCCGACGCCCTTGAGCGGAAGTATCCGCGCGCCGGGCATTCCTGGCCGTGGTTCTGGGTTTTTGCGCAGCACACGCATTCGACCGATCCACGGAGCGGTGTCGTGCGTCGCCATCACATGTATGACCAGACCTTTCAGCGCGCCTTCAAACGTGCCGTAGAACAAGCAGGCATCACGAAGCCCGCCACACCGCACACCCTCCGCCACTCGTTCGCGACGGCCTTGCTCCGCAGCGGTTACGACATTCGAACCGTGCAGGATCTGCTCGGCCATTCCGACGTCTCTACGACGATGATTTACACGCATGTGCTGAAAGTTGGCGGTGCCGGAGTGCGCTCACCGCTTGATGCGCTGCCGCCCCTCACTAGTGAGAGGTAGGGCAGCGCAAGTCAATCCTGGCGGATTCACTACCCCTGCGCGAAGGCCATCGGTGCCGCATCGAACGGCCGGTTGCGGAAAGTCCTCCCTGCGTCCGCTGATGGCCGGCAGCAGCCCGTCGTTGCCTGATGGATCCAACCCCTCCGCTGCTATAGTGCAGTCGGCTTCTGACGTTCAGTGCAGCCGTCTTCTGAAAACGACA